>NZ_CP089980.1:2157500-2160000 GCF_021389955.1 Fulvivirga maritima | reverse complement strand
AGAGTCACCATAAAGTCTTAAATACTTTTTGACATATATATTATGAAAGAATTATGAACTACAACTTTTTCTCGGTAAAGGCCTATGGCCCTAGAGAAAGCTTACGGGTAATTAGTACTGCTCAGCTATGTCATTTCTGACTTTACACCTGCAGCCTATCAACGTTATCGTCTATAACGTCCCTTATAAAGAAATCTCATCTTGAGGTGGGTTTCGCGCTTAGATGCTTTCAGCGCTTATCCCTTCCCAACATAGCTACCCGGCAGTGCAGCTGACACCACAACCGGTACACCAGAGGTTAGTCCATCCCGGTCCTCTCGTACTAAGGACAGATCCTCGCAAATTTCTTACGCCCACAACAGATAGGGACCGAACTGTCTCACGACGTTCTGAACCCAGCTCGCGTGCCACTTTAATGGGCGAACAGCCCAACCCTTGGGACCTTCTCCAGCCCCAGGATGTGACGAGCCGACATCGAGGTGCCAAACCTCCCCGTCGATGTGAGCTCTTGGGGGAGATCAGCCTGTTATCCCCAGAGTACCTTTTATCCTTTGAGCGATGGCCCTTCCATACGGAACCACCGGATCACTATATCCGTCTTTCGACCCTGATCGACTTGTTGGTCTCACAGTCAAGCTCCCTTATGCTATTGCGCTCTGCGCACGGTTACCAAGCGTGCTGAGGGAACCTTTGAAAGCCTCCGTTACTCTTTTGGAGGCGACCACCCCAGTCAAACTACCCTCCAAACACTGTCTCTGTATACAGATTAGGCATCACGTAAATAAAGGGTGGTATTTCAACAACGACTCCGCAATGCCTGGCGACACCACTTCATAGTCTCCCACCTATCCTACACATCATTTACACAATGTCAATGTTAAGCTATAGTAAAGGTTCATGGGGTCTTTCCGTCCCGTTGCGGGTAAGCGGCATCTTCACCGCTACTACAATTTCACCGAGCTCGTGGCCGAGACAGTATCCAGATCGTTGCACCATTCGTGCAGGTCGGAACTTACCCGACAAGGAATTTCGCTACCTTAGGACCGTTATAGTTACGGCCGCCGTTTACTGGGGCTTCAGTTCAATGCTTCTTCTTGCGAATAACATCCCCCCTTAACCTTCCAGCACCGGGCAGGTGTCAGGCCATATACATCATCTTTCGATTTCGCATAGCCATGTGTTTTTGCTAAACAGTCGCCTGGATCTTTTCACTGCGGCCTCTCTGCCGAAACAGAGGAGGCGCCCCTTCTCCCGAAGTTACAGGGCCATTTTGCCTAGTTCCTTAGCCACGAATCACTCGAGCACCTCAGGATTCTCTCCTTGACTACCTGTGTCGGTTTGCGGTACGGGTACCATTAACATAAGTTTAGAGGTTTTTCTTGGAAGTCTGATTAGGGCCACTATCCACGCTCCCGAAGGATTGTGGTACTATCAGGTTCAGCTAACAATACGGATTTGCCTATATCGTCATTACCTACACCCTTTAACGTACTATTCCGTCAGTACGCGAGCCTTTCACTACTCCGTCACCCCATCACTGTTAACGGTAGTATGGGAATATTAACCCATTGTCCATCGACTACCCCTTTCGGGTTCGCCTTAGGTCCCGACTAACCCTGATCCGATTAGCGTTGATCAGGAATCCTTAGTCTATCGGTGGGCGGGTTTCTCACCCGCCTTATCGTTACTTATGCCTACATTTGCTTTTCTATCCGCTCCAACATGGCTTACGCCACACCTTCGCCGCTGATAGAATGCTCCCCTACCCAGAATAAATTCTGCCAAAGCTTCGGTAGTATACTTTATGCCCGATTATCATCGATGCTCTGTCGCTCGACCAGTGAGCTGTTACGCACTCTTTAAATGAATGGCTGCTTCCAAGCCAACATCCTGGCTGTCTCGGCAACTGAACCACCTTAGTTCAACTTAGTATACATTTGGGGACCTTAGCTGTTGGTCCGGGTTCTTTCCCTTTCGGACAAGGACCTTAGCACCCTTGCCCTCACTGCAGAGTATATCTAATAGCATTCGGAGTTCATCAGGATTTGGTAGGATGTGACTCCCCCTAGTCCTATTGGTAGCTCTACCTCTATTAGACTTTACCTCCACGCTGCTCCTAAAAGCATTTCGGGGAGTACGAGCTATTTCTCAGTTTGATTGGCCTTTCACCCCTACCCACAGCTCATCCAAACACTTTTCAACGTGTACTGGTTCGGTCCTCCAGTGCGTGTTACCGCACCTTCAACCTGGCCATGGGTAGATCACCAAGTTTCGCGTCTACCTCCACTGACTAAACGCACTATTAATACTCGCTTTCGCTCCGGCTCCGTTCTTCTAAAAACTTAACCTTGCCAGTGAAGAGTAACTCGTAGGCTCATTATGCAAAAGGCACGCCGTCACAGAACTTATCTGCTCCGACCGCTTGTAAGCGTATGGTTTCAGGTACTATTTCACCCCCTTATTCAGGGTACTTTTCACCTTTCCCTCACGGTACTGGTTC